>NZ_JBVTKW010000002.1:0-27230 GCF_055768815.1 Pseudomonas sp. R4-15 | reverse complement strand
TTTTCGCCTATGCGCGGGTCTCGACAGCAGAGCAGACCGCCGACAACCAACGCCAGGCGCTGAAAGCGGCCGGATACGATCCTGGGCACCGTTACTACGAGGAGCAGATTTCCGGGCGTGTGCCTGCCCTGGAGCGTCCCGTGTTCCTGCGCATGCTCAACAAGCAATCTCCAGCTCTGGCCCATGTGCATCGGTGCCGCCTGCGCAACTTCACCCAGCAGGAGACAGCCACCGCGACGGGCCTCAGCCTCTCTACGGTCAAGCGCTACTGGCGCGCCGCTGAGCCGGCAGCAGGCGAAGAACTCAAAAACTCATAAGCTCAAATACTCAAAAGAGCTTGCCTTTCCTTTGCGCTGTGATAACGTCAGCACAACGCAAAGGAGAAAACCATGCACGCCCCCGTCCTGAAGCCATTCCTGATAGATGGCCACCACTTCGAAGCCGAGGATCTGGCCCAAGGTTACTTGGTCAATCCGCTGCTGCCGGAGTCCTTCGACAACACCCCGAACGATGAGCGCAGCCACCACCACATGGCCATGTGGTGGGAGCGGCCATTCATCGTGCGGTACACCTGGGCCCAGGCCGAGCAGCACACCATCAATTGGCAGGCCAAGCGGCGGGCTGAGGGCGAACCTGGTGCACTCAGCGAGGAAGAGACGGAAGCGCTCCTGGAGAAGAATCGGGCGTCGTTCTTCGAGGCCTTCCCTGCCGGCGAGCGATACACCGTCCGCTGCCTCGATGGTGGTGCTTGGGATCGTTCCACCTGGTGGGGCCAAAGCCCGACCCTGGAAGGGGCGCTGGACTTGGCCGAGAACGGCCCGCTGTGGAGGCGCCAGTGAAGGACGAACACGACAAGCACACCCGTGACCTGCTCAGCGGAGAGGCTTTACGCAAGACGGCGGCCGAGCGTCAGGCTCGGCTGATCGAGCGGCGCGCTCAGGAGGGCTGGAAGCGCAAGACGATATGGATACATGAGCCCAGCCGCCAGGCCGGCTACGCCGCTGGCGAAGGGGGCGACCCCTGCGAACCGGGCCAGGCCGGTGCCGAGGACAAGGTGTCCTGGTTGATCGGCTGGGAGGCTGCAACGAAGGATTAAAACTTGCCGGGCGGCGCTGTAACGCCGCCCAGCAATCGACCGATGGGCGCGCCAACGCCTTCCCGGTCTGTCACAGGCGACCACTTGAGGAGACCGCCATGCAACACACGAAGAGTACCACCGTCCGCGTCTATGGCCATGCCGGCCGGCTGCTGGGCGAACTGAAACTGCCGACCAGCTCGCGCCTGGCCGACCTCGAATCACTGCGCGCCCTGGGTGCTGTCCGTGTGGAGGTGCGCCAATGACTCGCGCAAGCACTTCCCAGGGCGGCTACCTGATGACCGAAGATACCTACCGCGAGGTTATGCAGGGCATGGACTCCCTGCGCTTCCTGGAGGGCATGCTGTGCACCGTTCTCTACGGCAATAAGCCAATCCAGCAATTCGACCTCGATGACCTGACCGGCTATATCCAGCTTCTGCTAGGTCACACGCACGCTCCCCTGAAGGCGCTGGAATACCAGCATTGGCAGCCGGTGCCTAAGGGCAAACCGCTCACCCCGGCACCGGCCGCGCAGGCCGTCCCTCCTGCTGAGCCTGTCGAGCTGGATCCTGCCGAGGAGGAGGAGCTGCTGCTGCGACACTACCGGCGCCTGCCTGCTGGTGATCGTCAGCACCTGCGCCGCTGCGCTGAGGCGCTGGCCTACGTGGCCGAGCAGGAGGCTAAGCCATGAGCCTGGAGATTCGCGGCAAGGCCCTAAGGGTGGCTTTCCGATACAAGGGGAAGACTGTTCACGAGAGCATTCCAGGCGGCGCTACCCCAGAGAATGTTGCCCGCTGGGAGTCGCTTGACCCGATCCTACAGCAGGATATTCGGGCGGGTACTTTCGACTATGGCCATTACTTCCCCTGGAGCAAGCGCGCCACTGAAAACCAGTTTGGCACCTACCTGGACACCTGGCTGAAGATCAAGGCAAACGAGGTGGCCGCCAGCAGCTTCAAGAGCTACACGACCGCCGCCGAGGTGCATTTGCGGCCAAAGTGGGGCGCTCGCGAGGTCACGGCTATTGACCATATTCAGCTCCAGGAGTGGATTCAGAGCGACCTGATGCCGAAGCTGCACAACAAGACGATCAAGGGGCTGGTCAGCTGCATGGGGCAGGTGTTCCGCCTCTACCGCACACGTAACCAGGACGCGCACGACCCCACCGAGGGTATCTACATTCGCCAGCCCGATGCCGAGGATCCTGACCCGTTCAGCCGTGAGGAGATTCGCCAGATTCTCCGCACACATGCCGAGGACGCCGGCCAGCTGAATCTTTTCGAGTTCATGGTTTGGAGTGGCCCCCGGATTTCTGAGGGCATCGCTCTGGCCTGGGAGGATGTAGACCTGGAGCGCGGCGAAGTGACGTTTCAGCGCGCCCTGGTATCACGTCAGTACAAGGTCACCAAAACCAGGCGATCAAAGCGCAGACTGAAGCTGTTACGGCCTGCCCTGGAGGCTCTGCGCCGCCAGCACGCCCTGACCGGCCAGCTCCCCCCGGTGACTGTCGGCGTGGTTGATCGGGACAACCGGACGATCAAGCACCGTGCGCTGACCTTCGTTTTCCTCGCGCCCAATGGTGAGCCCTTCAGGGACGCCGACCAGTACCGCAACCAGTTCTGGGCGGGCCACCTCAAGACGGCGGGCGTGCGTTATCGGGGGCCGAATCAA
Organism: Pseudomonas sp. R4-15; assembly: GCF_055768815.1. Classification (NCBI taxonomy): domain Bacteria; kingdom Pseudomonadati; phylum Pseudomonadota; class Gammaproteobacteria; order Pseudomonadales; family Pseudomonadaceae; genus Pseudomonas; species Pseudomonas sp. R4-15. Next base: position 24,481 of record NZ_JBVTKW010000002.1, on the reverse strand, counting down.
TGCCGCCACACGTTTGCCAGCCAATTGCTGACCAGCGGCGGGGTCAATGTCGAGTGGGTCGCTGAGCAGATGGGGCACACGTCTACAGCGATGATTTGGAGGCATTACGGCAAGTGGATCAAGGACGATGAGCGCGACCAGGTCGAGCGGCTGAATGCGCTGCTCGATGTCTGATTGGGTACGGGTGCGACAATATGTCGCACCTTTCCAGTGCGCCCGGAAGTTTGCCTGCTGCTTATGGGGTTTTAAGGAATTGGCGATTCGCCCTGGCCCTGCCTGGGCGGCTTGACGCTGGAGTTGTGCGAAAGCGGTGCTTGCTAAGTGCCTGGCAGCACAATATCTTTGCTGGAAATACGACAAAGCCCGCGTAAGCGGGCTTTGAAGTGGTCAGTGGCGCTTGCCGGCGCGCTGACCCGAGGTCTCGGGGAATCCTGTGCTTGGCGGCTGGGAACGAGACCGGTAGATAATTCTGTAGCACAAAAATCGTGCTGTCTACCACCTCACCCCCGAAACCGATGGTTGTCACTGCGGCGCTTTCGTAGGCGTAGCGGGGGGGGTTGGACTTCAAGAGCTTGTTACCCCCCTGTTGTGGCGATCTGGCCGAACGGGGATTCTCTGCATACGGCCAAGCGTGCGACGCGCTCCATGCCTTCCCAGGCTCGCAACCTGGGGGCACTGACGGTGGGTAAGGGGTTTAGACCGGCACCACGTTAAAAACGCCGAGGCGGCCGCCCAGCAGGGCAAGAGCCGGTCAGTGCAGCAGGCCTAGGGAGTGTCCGCCCAACGCGCAGAGGGGGCAGGGGTGCAAACCCTACCGATAGTGGGCGGCAAGGCGAATCTTCCTGGTTTAGGCCGGGAGGGCTTGCCTGTCTTGAAGCGCAGCGAAAAGACAGGCAAGCGCGACCGGGGAGGCCTTTGGCCGACTTCCTTTTGCCTGCCGCTCTGGCTCTTCTGTCCGTTATCTTGAACAGCCCGGCTCTTGCCCTAGGGGTATTCCTGGCGAGCATGAAGGACGTTCAAGACCTCGATGCTTGCAGCTGTCACCCGATAGACCAGGACGTAGTTAGGGTGTGCGACTACTTCCCGTGTCCCTGGTACTCGGCCAGGCCGGTACAGGTAGGGGTGCTCTGCTGCTGGAATGATTGCGCTCTCCAGCTGGGCAAGCATCGAGCGTGCTGCTGTGGGATTGCGCTCAGCGATATAGCCGATGATTTCAGCGAGGTCTTCGCGTGCGGTGGCACGCCAGAGGATGGGCAGCATGGGGCGGTATCCGGATCAGTCGAGACGTGGCCAGTTGGCTGTCACGACTTGCTCCGGGCAATCTTCTTTTCTGCTGCCTCGATGATGGCGGCTGCTTCGCTCATCACCTGGTCATGCGCCACGCTCGGGCGCTGATCGGCTAGCGAGGCCTCGACCTTGCGGCGGTACCAGCGGTCATAGCTTGCCGCTTCAGCCTCGGTGCTGAACTCGGAAACGATGGGTGACAGTTGTGCGCTCATGGTCGGGCCTATGGTGTGTTCAGCGTCAGTTTAGCGGATTTCGCCCTTTCGCGGCCGCCGATGGTCGCGGCTTGGCTTTTGCCCAGCGGGGCGAACGAACCTTGGAACAAGGTGTAGTGAGTACACCCTACGCCGCTCCCGCTCTACGCCCTTCCCGCTTCGCTCCAGGGCTTGCGCTGGCTTTTGCTCCACCTGCACGCTGATGGTATGCCCTACGCCATTCTGCGAACAGCCAAGCTCAAGAGCATGGGGGAGATTGCCGGCTCCTTATCGCACACCTACCGGACACGCGAGACCCCGAACGCTGACCCGTCCAGGGCCTCCCTCAACGAGCACCACGGCGGATCTGATCCGGCCACCGTGCGTGCTGCCATTCGCGCCCGCATTCCCGAGAAGCACCGTAAAGACGCCGTGCTGTGCGTGGAGTATTTCGTGGGTGCCAGTCCTGAGTTCTTCGACAGCGGCGGCGATGCTGACGCCTACTTTGCCGGCGCGGTGAAGTGGCTCCAGGAGCGACACGGCGCCGAGAACCTGGTGGCCTGGTCGATCCATCGTGACGAGACCAGCCCTCACCTGGTCGGCTATGTGGTGCCTCTCGATAGCGCCGGCAAGCTGAACGCCAAGCAGTTCCTAGGTGGCAAAGCGAAGCTCTCGGCCATGCAGACGGATTTCGCTTCCAGGGTGGGCGCAGCGGTGGGCCTGGAGCGTGGCATCGAGGGCAGCAAGGCCACGCATACGAGCATTCGCCAGTATTACCAGGCGCTGAACCGCCCAGATTTCAAGCACGGACGCCTGAACGCGGAGACGCTTCAGCCCAAGGTGCTGGAGAAGCGGTTGCTGACCAAGACCGTGGAAAGCCCCGAGCAGGTAGCCGAGCGGCTGACGCGAGCCGTGCAGGCCTACTACGGCCCAGCCATCACAGCAGGCGCCACGGCGGCCCTGGAGAAGCGCCGGGCGGTCGAGATGGCCAAGACGGCCAAGGCTAAGGATCAGGCGTTACGCGAAGCCAGGGCGCAGCTGGAGGCCGAACGGGCCCGGCTCGCCGACCTGCGGGCGCTGTTCCTGGACGGCCTCACCCCTGAGCAGCAACAGGCCCTGGCCGCACAGGCTGCCAACCAGCGGCGTGAGAACTGGATTGCGGCCGAGGCAAAGCGCCGCGCCGAGGCGCTGGCTGAGCTGGCGAGGAAGGCGGCAGGCGCTGCCTTGGTGTTTGCTCGCCGTGGCGTGCGTGCCATCGAGGAGGCTGCTGGGCGCTGGCGGTCGGTGGACTGGGGCAAGGTCGAGCAGGAAACAGTCCGCGAAGCCGTAGCCGAACACGGCCGCAGTATGTCCGAGACGGTCGGCGCGCTGCTCGACCACTCACCGGGGCATGCCGGTACCAGTCGCGAGCAGGCCGCCGAGATCCTGGCCGAGGTGGCGCGCCGCGAGGCGAGCCAACCGCAACGCCAACGCCAGCGAACAGAGCCGACGCGGGACTATGGGCCGGCGCCCAGGTAAAGAGTCCGCGCCCGCAGGGCGCAGCATTTTCCGGCGAAGCCGGGGCGGGCTCTTGCCTGGCGTTTGAGCTTATGAGTTTTTGAGCCTTTAAGGTTTTGAGTTTATGCGCTATAACCTCAAGCGGAACCTTTGGAGGCCACACCATGAAAGTGATTGCAGTGCTCAACCAGAAGGGCGGGGCGGGCAAGACAACCATTGCCACCCACCTTGCGCGGGCGATCCAGCTCGACGGGCAGGACGTGCTCCTGGTCGATTCGGATCCGCAAGGCAGCGCCCGCGACTGGGCAGCGGTGCGCGAAGACCAGCCGGTTACGGTGGTCGGCATCGACCGCCCGACCATCGAGCGTGACCTGAAGAACCTGGCGAAGAAAGACGTGGTGGTCATCGACGGCGCGCCCCAGGCGGCTGACCTGGCCGTCTCGGCCATCAAGGCGGCTGACTTCGTGCTGATCCCGGTGCAACCGTCGCCGTATGACATCTGGGCCACCGCTGACCTGGTGGAGCTGGTCAAGCAACGCATCGAGATAACGGACGGGCGCCTGCGCGCCGCTTTCGTCGTCTCCAGGGCGATCAAGGGCACCAAGATCGGCGCCGAGGTCAGCGCAGCCCTTGAGGGGTACGGCCTGCCGGTGCTCGACACGCGGGTGATTCAGAGGGTGGTTTACCCGGGCACGGCCGCATCAGGCAGCACGGTGCTCGATGCTGAACCGGCCGGCGATGCTGCTGCCGAGATTCGTGCACTTGCCGCCGAGATTATGGCCGCGCTCGGTTGAGTGTATGAGTTAATGAGTTAATGAGGATTTGAGACTATGAGCAAAACCACCGGAACACTCAGCGCCGGCCGCCCGAGCGCCAAGGCCTCCAGCGCCGCAACTCTGGCCAGCCTGGCCGACAAGGCCGCCACCGTGCGGGTGAACTTCGACCTGGAGCGCGACGCGCACACCAAGCTGAAGGTCTACGCCGCCAAACAGGGCAAGACCGTCAAGGATCTGCTGAAGGCCTATGTAGACAGCCTGCCGGAGGCGTGAGCATGGAGCGGGTAGAAGACCACTTCTATGCACCCTCTCTGGCTGAGTCACGTCAGCGGCAGTGCCCGGACTGCGGTGCTCTGCTGCACAGGCGCACGAGCCGCAAGCAAGGGCCGATCTGCACAGAGACTTTCTACCAGTGCACCTACATCCTCTGTAGCGCGACCTTCAAGGGATATGAGGAGATTGTCTACCGTTTGAAGGTGCCGAGTCAGAAAAACCCTCTGATTCGCTTGCCGATCAGCCCCTCACAGAAGCATCAGATTCCCGCCTCTCCCGGCATCAAGCCTGATTGCTGCCCGGACTGTGGCGAGCGACTGCATAAGCAGTTGGTGGCCACCGCTGACCCGTTCGTCTTCGTGGCCTACGCCGAATGTGCCAGGAATGGCTGTGGCTGGGCGGCCTCAGCCCCCGTTGAACTAAAGCCTGTCAACAAGGAAAAGCCTGTTTGAGTGACCGCGTGTTGTAGGAGCCCGCGCTACAACCTCTGCTTGATGAAAACCCTCCAGGGCTCCCGGATAGTCGGAACTGTTCCGAACCATTCCGAAGGAGCCCGAGCCATGACGGCCCAAGCCCCAGCCTCACCCGCCAGATTGATCCGCCGCCCGGAGGTGCTCTCCAGGGTGGGGCTCTCTTCTTCGACCCTCTACGAAATGACCGCAGCGGGTGATTTCCCGTCGCCCATCCCTATCGGACGCCAGGCCGTGGCCTGGCTTGAGTCCGAGGTGGACGCCTGGATCAAGAACCGGATCGAGCAACGCGACAGCCGAACGCGAAAGCGGGCGGCGCGCTGATACCTGCGCGCCGCACTGGCCTGGGTTGTCGGGGGACGCGACCAGCCAATCAACGAGGAATCGCCATGCAGATCCAACTCACCATCAAGGGCCAGCAAGTGTCCCTTGCGCTTTCCGAAGTAAACGACGTGCTGCGAGCACTTGAGCACGGCGCCCAGGGACGTACAGAGGCCAAGACGTTCGGCTGTTGTGTCGTCCACGGCGCCGCGCACGGCGGAAAGCTCCCTGGCGCGCTGACCTTCAGCGAGCAGCCCCCGAAGGTCGATTACATCCTGGCCGACTGCTAACCCGCCAATGAAAAGCCCCACCGGGAGGACAGCCCGGTGGGGCCTAGAGGACAACACCCATGAAGAGCCAACAGGATATGGCGGGGGCGGCTGTGCACCAAGGAAAAACCGCCAACCGCAAAAAAAACACCTGCTGCCAGGTGCCGGAAGCCTACGGCCGCCCGGCCGTGAGCCTCCCCTGCGCTGCCAGCCAGAACGTAGTCACCATGGGCGTCCAGGTGGCCGACAGCTACCTGCTGAACCAATACCCCGGCGAGCGCCTGGACGAGGTTGTGGCGCGCCTTCGCCGTAGCGCCCCTGCCCGCCATTGGCCTGATGTCGAGGCCGGTCTGCTGGCTCGCCTGGAGCAGTGCCTGCGCTCGATGCAGGGAGCTCCGAACTTCGACCAGGACGAGAAAAGCCAGGCCTTCGCCCTGGGTAATCAGACCATGAAGGCGCTGCACGAGCTGGCCATCCGTGTGTCTGCCCTGGCAGCCGTGGGCGCCATTGTCCCCACCACTGCACAAGGTCAGGAACAGCTCCGCCAACTGGAGGCCCTTGCCGGGGCCATCACCTGGATCTGCCCAGTTGAGCCGGGGGTGACGCCATGACTTTCTCGCGAGACTCCCGCCGAGCGTGGGCTATCTGGCAGGCCGGGCGCCGGCCGGATCCGCAGCACCCCTACCTGATCCACCATCGCATTGCCCCGATGCAGCTCCGGCAATCCCGCCAGGGGGCGCTGATCCTGCCCTTGTGCGTACGCGGTGCCTTCCAGGGCGTGAGGCTGATCCCTTGGGACATCACCAAGCCGAGCGTGACCGTTGGGGGCGCGCCTGCCGGCTGCTCGGTGCCGACAGGGCGTTATCAGCAAGGGCAGGCCCTGGCTGTGACGGTTGATTGGGCCAGCGCTGTGGCGCTGCATCACATGGGCATGACCGCGTGGGCGTGCCTCAGCCTGGACAACCTGGGCACTGTAGCCTTCCAGGCGCGCAGCCTGATCGGATCAAGCGGCCGCCTGGTGGTGGCCGGTGACAACACCGAAGAAGGCGGGCGCCGGGCTGATATGGTGGCCATCTCGCGGGGCGCTGAGCTGATGATCCCCGGGCGGCCAATCGGCGCGCCGAAGTGGGTGGAGACCTTTGGCGACCTGGCGCGCTGGAAGGCTGGCGTGCGGAGGGCGAAAGCATGACGGCGCCCTTCCTGGACTACTGTGCACGGCGCTGGGCGGGGCCTGCGGATGCCCTGGCGGATTTCTTCCAGGACGCGCAACTGGCAGCGGCCGAGGTTGGCGCCAAGCTCGATGCTCTGCCTCTGCTGGATGGCGAACGGCACTACCTGCCGGGGCTGGAAGGCGGCGACAGCCAGAAACACTACTACCGGGCACACATCGAGCAGGACAAGGACGGCACGGCCTGGCCATGCGTGACCTTCGGCAGCTTCAAGGCAGGCGAGCCGAAGCGCTACTGGAAGCCTCGCGACCTGGCCTGGAGTGACTTCCAGGGCGCTGGCCAATCGAGCGGATCGAGCAGCGAGCAGCGCAGCCGCTATGCCGAGAAGGTTGCCCAGGCAGCGGCTGAGGCAGCGACCCGAAAGGCCACCAACGAGGAATGCCGCAAGCAGGGCCGGGAGGCAGCAGCGGCCGCCGCCGCGCAGGCCTGGAGCGCGTCCGCAGCATCCAAGCCGCACCCGTACCTGAGCGCCAAGGGCGTGGAGAATTACGGCCTTAAGGTGGCGACGGCTGACCTGGTGGCCAGGCTCTGGAGCGCTGAGGACGGCGAGTGGAAGGACGGCGTGACGGTGGTTCGCCGCGGCGAGCTGTTGCTGCCGATGCAGGACGCCGAAGGCCGTCTGTGGAACCTCCAGCGCATCGACGCCAAGGGGCGCAAGCGCTTCATCATGGGCGGGCGCGTCAAGGGCACTTTCTGCCGGATCGAGGGCGAGGGCGAAGCCTGGCTGGTCGAGGGCTACGCCACTGGGGCAACGGTACGGGCGGCCACCGGGGCGGCTGTGGTGGTGGCCTTCAGCGCGGGCAATCTGGCACCGGTAAGCCGTGCGCTTGCCGGCCAGTTGCGCGGGGTGGCTGCCGACAATGACCCGCAGGGCGCGGGAGAGAAGGGAGCCCAGGAGACGGGGCTGCCGATGGCCATGCCTCCAGCCGTGGGCACCGACTGGAATGACCACGCCGCCGAGCATGGACTTGAGGCGGTTGCCGAGGCACTGGCCCAACAGGCGGACAACGTGGCGAGCATCCCGGCCCCTGGCTGGGTGGACTTCCCTGACCTCAGCGCCAAGAACCGCCCGCTGAACACCATCGAGAACCTGGAGGCGCTCATGCAGGCGCACCAGGTGCGCGCCCGCTACAACCTGGTCTCCAAGACGGTGGAGCTGGACGTGCCCGGGCTGGGCGGTACCGCCGACAACCGAGCGAACACCTCCCTGGCCGTGCTGGCCAGCATCGCGGCGCGTCACTCGATGCCACGCGAAAGCCTGGGCGAGTACGTCAAGGCGATTGCCGACCGCAACGCTTTCTCCCCTGTGGGCGAGTGGATCCGCGCCAAGCAATGGGACGGCCGCGACCGCCTGCCGGCGTTCTTCGCCACCATCGAGGCCGAGGACACGGCGCTGCGCGACGTGCTGCTACGCCGCTGGCTGATTGCCGCCGTGGCGGCCGTCATGAAGCCCTCCGGCTTCTGGTGCAAAGGCGTGCTGACCCTCCAGGGGGCGCAGAACCTCGGCAAGACCTCATGGTTTCGGGCTCTGGTGCCCCAGGAGCTGCGCCACCTGATCCGTGAGGGTATGCACCTGGACGCGCAGAACCGTGACTGCATCGTGACCGCCGTTTCTCACTGGCTGGTCGAGCTGGGCGAGCTGGAGGCGACGCTGCGCCGCGACATGGAGTCGCTGAAGGCCTTCATCACCCAGACCTCAGACCGCATGCGCCGCCCCTATGACCGGGTGGACAGCGAGTATCCGCGTCGCACCGTGTTCTTCGCCTCGGTCAACTCTGACCGCTTCCTGAAGGACGCCACCGGCAACAGCCGTTTCTGGGTGCTGCGCTGCCAGCGCATCGAGCACGCCCACGGGCTGGATATGCAGCAGGTGTGGGCCCAGGTCTACGCGCAGTTCTACCTCCAGGGCGAGCAATGGCACCTGACCCAGGACGAGCAGGAGCAGCTCGACAGGGCCAACGGGCAATTCCGCGAAATCAGCCCCATCGAGGAGCTGCTGCCCCTGCGCTTTGACCTCAACGTCAAGCCGACCACCGAACTGACCGCAACCCAAGTGCTGTTGCACCTGGGCTACGACAAGCCGACCCGCGCCCAGCAGTTGGAGGCCGGCGCGGCCCTGAAAAACCTCAACGTCCCGCACCGCCTGTTGCGCGGAAACACCGTTTACAAACTCCCCCTGCCGAAGATCGGACAGGGCTACTGACCCGAGAGGAAATGCCCATGCACACCACCCCCCAAACCCCGGCTGATCTGTCGCCCACGTTCCAGGAACAGCACGACAAATTCACCGAGGCGCGCCGCGCCTATGTCGAGATCCAGGAGACCTACCAGGCCACCGTCCAGGAGACCAACCGCCTGACCCAGGCTGCCCAGGCGCTGGAGGCCGAGGCAGAACAGGCCAACGCATCCTGGAAGGACATGGCCAAGGCGCGGCACGCCGACCAACGCAAGATCAACCAGGAGGTTGAGCGCAGCGTGCAACTGAAGATGGAAGCGGAGAAGTACCGCCGCACTGCCAGCGTGCGCGAGGAGTTGCACGGGGAAATTGTCGTGCAGATTGCCCGGGCCAGGTCTGCGGTCAGCGCGGCCTGTACTGGACTGCGGGGGCGCTACCGCGAGGAGCGTATCGCGGCGCTGTTGGCCACCGAGGGCCTTGGCGAAGTGCTGCGCGAGCTGCGCGACCTTGGCGGTGACGACTTCACCAACCTGGTAGGCAAGGCCGCGAGCCAGGTCGCCGCCATCCCTGCGCCTCTCCTGGACGGCATCCATGTGCCTCCGACCATCAGCGGGGAGATCGTCCCGCAGAACGGAATGGAAATGGCCCGCCTTGAGCAGAGCGGCGGCAAGTCCGTCCGCCATCCCAACAACCAGTAATCCACGCCGACCAGGAGCAACCCATGCAGAACGATACCCGCAAACGCTTCAACGCCTACCGCGAAAAGACAGCCGCCGAGAATGGTGTGTCGAACGCGGCCCACACCTTCACCGCAGTGCCTGCTGTTGAGCAGCGCGCCGTGGCTACCGCCCAGGAGTCGCACGCGCTGCTGAAGGACATCAACATGGTGGGCGTCACTTCCCCCGATGGGCAGGCTGTCGGCATCTCCATTGGCGCCCCCATCGCCGGCCGCACCAATACCGACCTGGGGCCGCGTACGCCACGGCACGCGGTAGACCTGGCTGAAGAGAACAGCTACCGCTGTGAGAAGACGGAATTCGACGTGGCCCTGCCCTTCAGCATGCTTGATGGCTGGGCACAGTTCCCTGACTTCGAGCAGCGCATTGACCAGGCCATTGGCGAGCGTCAGGCGCTCGACCGCCTCATGATTGGCTTCAACGGCACCCATGCTGCCGAGGATACCGACCGCGATGCCTTCCCGCTGCTCCAGGACGTCAATATTGGCTGGCTGGAGAAGATCCGCACCAAGGCCCCGGGCCAGGTGAAGACCTCCGGCGCCACGGCGGGCAAAGTCACGATTGGCGCGACTGGTGACTACCCGAACCTTGACGGGCTGGTCTATGCCGCCGTGCAGATGCTGGCCCCGCACCATCGTAAGCGGCCTGACCTGGTCGTGCTGATCGACCGCGACCTGCTGCACACCAAGTCCCTGGGCAATGTCGCGGACGCCACGGACAACACCCGCGAGCTGGCATTGAACCGCATCCTTTCCACCGGCCTGGTCGGCGGTATCCCGCATCGTGACGCGCCGTTCTTCCCGGACGCCAAGCTGCTGGTCACTACCCTGCGCAACCTCTCGATCTACTACCAGAAGACCACGCTGCGCCGCTTCATCCAGGAGGAGCCAGGCACTGACCAGGTGAACGACTTCCAGTCGGTGAATGAGGCCTATGTGGTCGAGGACTATGGCCTGGTGGCCCTGGTCGAGAACATCGAGTTTATCTAACTGCCGCACCGTCGCCGCTGCCCGGGAACGGGCAGGGGCCAGGCGCCCAGGAACGCCCCAACAAGCCGCTTTGAGCGGCTTTTTTTGTGCCCGCCCGATTGCTTGCCGATAGCCCAGGCGCAGCGCCTGCGCGCTGCCAGACGGCGCAGCGGGCGAAAGCTAGGCGGGCGGGAGCCCGGTAGGGAGGGCTGGCCCTGGCGCGCGCAATCGTCCCCCCACCACGCCTCCGGTCTAAACCTGTCGTTTTTCCTGCACCCCCTGCACAGGCGGCCAGCCAGCGCCGTTCCTGGGCTGCGCCGGGCCTGTGTGGGGGTGTATTTCCCTGCGAATCCCTGCACACCCCCCGCTTTTCTGCGGGGCATTTCTGAGGCTTTTCAGGGCGCGGCGGCTTGGTCTCGAATTTCCGCCAAAAACCACCCTCCAGACCGAGCCGAAACGCCCCGAACCGCTCCGAACTCTGGCCGGTGCTTGGCGCTGGATTTTCACGGCTGACACCCTGGCTTTTTCGGGGTTTTTGACACCGTGGTGGGATGTGGTGGCTTGTGGTGGCTTCCTATTCCGAGAAACCACCACGCTCCAGCCCAGTAACGGCGGGGCTTTCGGCCATGTGGTGGGATGTGGTGGCTTAAAAACTGTTGGAAACCGGGAAGTTAAAAAGGGGCTTTCAGGGGGATAGCTCCGGCCTGTCCGAGGAAAAGAAGCCACCACACCCACCACGAAACAGCGCAAGCCAAGATGCGGCGCGGCTTTGCGGTGTGGTGGGATGTCCCCACCAAGATCCCACCACATAGCCCTTTTTCAGGCCTGCGGCAGGGCGTCAGAAAAGGGCCCTTGGTCGCCACCAGGGCATACCCCCAAAAAACAGGGTGTCAATAATTACGAAATCAGGATTATTGATACCATGCCCCAAGCACCTACCTTTTTTGACACCTTGAGGGGGCACCATGAGCAGGCTTTTCGCCTATGCGCGGGTCTCGACAGCAGAGCAGACCGCCGACAACCAACGCCAGGCGCTGAAAGCGGCCGGATACGATCCTGGGCACCGTTACTACGAGGAGCAGATTTCCGGGCGTGTGCCTGCCCTGGAGCGTCCCGTGTTCCTGCGCATGCTCAACAAGATGGAACCGGGAGACCGCCTGGTAGTGCTGAAGCTCGACCGCCTGGGTCGCAACGCGGCGGACATTCTCCAGACGGTGGAGTTTCTCCAGGCAGAGGGGATCAGCGTCACGCTCCTGGACGGTGGCGCGGGCGATCTGGACTCAGCCGCTGGCCGACTGTTCCTGACCCTGCTCGCCGCCTTCGCCCAGTTTGAAAGCGACCGGATCAGCGAGCGCACCCGCGAGGGCATGGCCCGCTCTGGCAAGAAGGCCGGTCGCCCTGTTGGGCAATCTCCAGCTCTGGCCCATGTGCATCGGTGCCGCCTGCGCAACTTCACCCAGCAGGAGACAGCCACCGCGACGGGCCTCAGCCTCTCTACGGTCAAGCGCTACTGGCGCGCCGCTGAGCCGGCAGCAGGCGAAGAACTCAAAAACTCATAAGCTCAAATACTCAAAAGAGCTTGCCTTTCCTTTGCGCTGTGATAACGTCAGCACAACGCAAAGGAGAAAACCATGCACGCCCCCGTCCTGAAGCCATTCCTGATAGATGGCCACCACTTCGAAGCCGAGGATCTGGCCCAAGGTTACTTGGTCAATCCGCTGCTGCCGGAGTCCTTCGACAACACCCCGAACGATGAGCGCAGCCACCACCACATGGCCATGTGGTGGGAGCGGCCATTCATCGTGCGGTACACCTGGGCCCAGGCCGAGCAGCACACCATCAATTGGCAGGCCAAGCGGCGGGCTGAGGGCGAACCTGGTGCACTCAGCGAGGAAGAGACGGAAGCGCTCCTGGAGAAGAATCGGGCGTCGTTCTTCGAGGCCTTCCCTGCCGGCGAGCGATACACCGTCCGCTGCCTCGATGGTGGTGCTTGGGATCGTTCCACCTGGTGGGGCCAAAGCCCGACCCTGGAAGGGGCGCTGGACTTGGCCGAGAACGGCCCGCTGTGGAGGCGCCAGTGAAGGACGAACACGACAAGCACACCCGTGACCTGCTCAGCGGAGAGGCTTTACGCAAGACGGCGGCCGAGCGTCAGGCTCGGCTGATCGAGCGGCGCGCTCAGGAGGGCTGGAAGCGCAAGACGATATGGATACATGAGCCCAGCCGCCAGGCCGGCTACGCCGCTGGCGAAGGGGGCGACCCCTGCGAACCGGGCCAGGCCGGTGCCGAGGACAAGGTGTCCTGGTTGATCGGCTGGGAGGCTGCAACGAAGGATTAAAACTTGCCGGGCGGCGCTGTAACGCCGCCCAGCAATCGACCGATGGGCGCGCCAACGCCTTCCCGGTCTGTCACAGGCGACCACTTGAGGAGACCGCCATGCAACACACGAAGAGTACCACCGTCCGCGTCTATGGCCATGCCGGCCGGCTGCTGGGCGAACTGAAACTGCCGACCAGCTCGCGCCTGGCCGACCTCGAATCACTGCGCGCCCTGGGTGCTGTCCGTGTGGAGGTGCGCCAATGACTCGCGCAAGCACTTCCCAGGGCGGCTACCTGATGACCGAAGATACCTACCGCGAGGTTATGCAGGGCATGGACTCCCTGCGCTTCCTGGAGGGCATGCTGTGCACCGTTCTCTACGGCAATAAGCCAATCCAGCAATTCGACCTCGATGACCTGACCGGCTATATCCAGCTTCTGCTAGGTCACACGCACGCTCCCCTGAAGGCGCTGGAATACCAGCATTGGCAGCCGGTGCCTAAGGGCAAACCGCTCACCCCGGCACCGGCCGCGCAGGCCGTCCCTCCTGCTGAGCCTGTCGAGCTGGATCCTGCCGAGGAGGAGGAGCTGCTGCTGCGACACTACCGGCGCCTGCCTGCTGGTGATCGTCAGCACCTGCGCCGCTGCGCTGAGGCGCTGGCCTACGTGGCCGAGCAGGAGGCTAAGCCATGAGCCTGGAGATTCGCGGCAAGGCCCTAAGGGTGGCTTTCCGATACAAGGGGAAGACTGTTCACGAGAGCATTCCAGGCGGCGCTACCCCAGAGAATGTTGCCCGCTGGGAGTCGCTTGACCCGATCCTACAGCAGGATATTCGGGCGGGTACTTTCGACTATGGCCATTACTTCCCCTGGAGCAAGCGCGCCACTGAAAACCAGTTTGGCACCTACCTGGACACCTGGCTGAAGATCAAGGCAAACGAGGTGGCCGCCAGCAGCTTCAAGAGCTACACGACCGCCGCCGAGGTGCATTTGCGGCCAAAGTGGGGCGCTCGCGAGGTCACGGCTATTGACCATATTCAGCTCCAGGAGTGGATTCAGAGCGACCTGATGCCGAAGCTGCACAACAAGACGATCAAGGGGCTGGTCAGCTGCATGGGGCAGGTGTTCCGCCTCTACCGCACACGTAACCAGGACGCGCACGACCCCACCGAGGGTATCTACATTCGCCAGCCCGATGCCGAGGATCCTGACCCGTTCAGCCGTGAGGAGATTCGCCAGATTCTCCGCACACATGCCGAGGACGCCGGCCAGCTGAATCTTTTCGAGTTCATGGTTTGGAGTGGCCCCCGGATTTCTGAGGGCATCGCTCTGGCCTGGGAGGATGTAGACCTGGAGCGCGGCGAAGTGACGTTTCAGCGCGCCCTGGTATCACGTCAGTACAAGGTCACCAAAACCAGGCGATCAAAGCGCAGACTGAAGCTGTTACGGCCTGCCCTGGAGGCTCTGCGCCGCCAGCACGCCCTGACCGGCCAGCTCCCCCCGGTGACTGTCGGCGTGGTTGATCGGGACAACCGGACGATCAAGCACCGTGCGCTGACCTTCGTTTTCCTCGCGCCCAATGGTGAGCCCTTCAGGGACGCCGACCAGTACCGCAACCAGTTCTGGGCGGGCCACCTCAAGACGGCGGGCGTGCGTTATCGGGGGCCGAATCAATGCCGCCACACGTTTGCCAGCCAATTGCTGACCAGCGGCGGGGTCAATGTCGAGTGGGTCGCTGAGCAGATGGGGCACACGTCTACAGCGATGATTTGGAGGCATTACGGCAAGTGGATCAAGGACGATGAGCGCGACCAGGTCGAGCGGCTGAATGCGCTGCTCGATGTCTGATTGGGTACGGGTGCGACAATATGTCGCACCTTTCCAGTGCGCCCGGAAGTTTGCCTGCTGCTTATGGGGTTTTAAGGAATTGGCGATTCGCCCTGGCCCTGCCTGGGCGGCTTGACGCTGGAGTTGTGCGAAAGCGGTGCTTGCTAAGTGCCTGGCAGCACAATATCTTTGCTGGAAATACGACAAAGCCCGCGTAAGCGGGCTTTGAAGTGGTCAGTGGCGCTTGCCGGCGCGCTGACCCGAGGTCTCGGGGAATCCTGTGCTTGGCGGCTGGGAACGAGACCGGTAGATAATTCTGTAGCACAAAAATCGTGCTGTCTACCACCTCACCCCCGAAACCGATGGTTGTCACTGCGGCGCTTTCGTAGGCGTAGCGGGGGGGGTTGGACTTCAAGAGCTTGTTACCCCCCTGTTGTGGCGATCTGGCCGAACGGGGATTCTCTGCATACGGCCAAGCGTGCGACGCGCTCCATGCCTTCCCAGGCTCGCAACCTGGGGGCACTGACGGTGGGTAAGGGGTTTAGACCGGCACCACGTTAAAAACGCCGAGGCGGCCGCCCAGCAGGGCAAGAGCCGGTCAGTGCAGCAGGCCTAGGGAGTGTCCGCCCAACGCGCAGAGGGGGCAGGGGTGCAAACCCTACCGATAGTGGGCGGCAAGGCGAATCTTCCTGGTTTAGGCCGGGAGGGCTTGCCTGTCTTGAAGCGCAGCGAAAAGACAGGCAAGCGCGACCGGGGAGGCCTTTGGCCGACTTCCTTTTGCCTGCCGCTCTGGCTCTTCTGTCCGTTATCTTGAACAGCCCGGCTCTTGCCCTAGGGGTATTCCTGGCGAGCATGAAGGACGTTCAAGACCTCGATGCTTGCAGCTGTCACCCGATAGACCAGGACGTAGTTAGGGTGTGCGACTACTTCCCGTGTCCCTGGTACTCGGCCAGGCCGGTACAGGTAGGGGTGCTCTGCTGCTGGAATGATTGCGCTCTCCAGCTGGGCAAGCATCGAGCGTGCTGCTGTGGGATTGCGCTCAGCGATATAGCCGATGATTTCAGCGAGGTCTTCGCGTGCGGTGGCACGCCAGAGGATGGGCAGCATGGGGCGGTATCCGGATCAGTCGAGACGTGGCCAGTTGGCTGTCACGACTTGCTCCGGGCAATCTTCTTTTCTGCTGCCTCGATGATGGCGGCTGCTTCGCTCATCACCTGGTCATGCGCCACGCTCGGGCGCTGATCGGCTAGCGAGGCCTCGACCTTGCGGCGGTACCAGCGGTCATAGCTTGCCGCTTCAGCCTCGGTGCTGAACTCGGAAACGATGGGTGACAGTTGTGCGCTCATGGTCGGGCCTATGGTGTGTTCAGCGTCAGTTTAGCGGATTTCGCCCTTTCGCGGCCGCCGATGGTCGCGGCTTGGCTTTTGCCCAGCGGGGCGAACGAACCTTGGAACAAGGTGTAGTGAGTACACCCTACGCCGCTCCCGCTCTACGCCCTTCCCGCTTCGCTCCAGGGCTTGCGCTGGCTTTTGCTCCACCTGCACGCTGATGGTATGCCCTACGCCATTCTGCGAACAGCCAAGCTCAAGAGCATGGGGGAGATTGCCGGCTCCTTATCGCACACCTACCGGACACGCGAGACCCCGAACGCTGACCCGTCCAGGGCCTCCCTCAACGAGCACCACGGCGGATCTGATCCGGCCACCGTGCGTGCTGCCATTCGCGCCCGCATTCCCGAGAAGCACCGTAAAGACGCCGTGCTGTGCGTGGAGTATTTCGTGGGTGCCAGTCCTGAGTTCTTCGACAGCGGCGGCGATGCTGACGCCTACTTTGCCGGCGCGGTGAAGTGGCTCCAGGAGCGACACGGCGCCGAGAACCTGGTGGCCTGGTCGATCCATCGTGACGAGACCAGCCCTCACCTGGTCGGCTATGTGGTGCCTCTCGATAGCGCCGGCAAGCTGAACGCCAAGCAGTTCCTAGGTGGCAAAGCGAAGCTCTCGGCCATGCAGACGGATTTCGCTTCCAGGGTGGGCGCAGCGGTGGGCCTGGAGCGTGGCATCGAGGGCAGCAAGGCCACGCATACGAGCATTCGCCAGTATTACCAGGCGCTGAACCGCCCAGATTTCAAGCACGGACGCCTGAACGCGGAGACGCTTCAGCCCAAGGTGCTGGAGAAGCGGTTGCTGACCAAGACCGTGGAAAGCCCCGAGCAGGTAGCCGAGCGGCTGACGCGAGCCGTGCAGGCCTACTACGGCCCAGCCATCACAGCAGGCGCCACGGCGGCCCTGGAGAAGCGCCGGGCGGTCGAGATGGCCAAGACGGCCAAGGCTAAGGATCAGGCGTTACGCGAAGCCAGGGCGCAGCTGGAGGCCGAACGGGCCCGGCTCGCCGACCTGCGGGCGCTGTTCCTGGACGGCCTCACCCCTGAGCAGCAACAGGCCCTGGCCGCACAGGCTGCCAACCAGCGGCGTGAGAACTGGATTGCGGCCGAGGCAAAGCGCCGCGCCGAGGCGCTGGCTGAGCTGGCGAGGAAGGCGGCAGGCGCTGCCTTGGTGTTTGCTCGCCGTGGCGTGCGTGCCATCGAGGAGGCTGCTGGGCGCTGGCGGTCGGTGGACTGGGGCAAGGTCGAGCAGGAAACAGTCCGCGAAGCCGTAGCCGAACACGGCCGCAGTATGTCCGAGACGGTCGGCGCGCTGCTCGACCACTCACCGGGGCATGCCGGTACCAGTCGCGAGCAGGCCGCCGAGATCCTGGCCGAGGTGGCGCGCCGCGAGGCGAGCCAACCGCAACGCCAACGCCAGCGAACAGAGCCGACGCGGGACTATGGGCCGGCGCCCAGGTAAAGAGTCCGCGCCCGCAGGGCGCAGCATTTTCCGGCGAAGCCGGGGCGGGCTCTTGCCTGGCGTTTGAGCTTATGAGTTTTTGAGCCTTTAAGGTTTTGAGTTTATGCGCTATAACCTCAAGCGGAACCTTTGGAGGCCACACCATGAAAGTGATTGCAGTGCTCAACCAGAAGGGCGGGGCGGGCAAGACAACCATTGCCACCCACCTTGCGCGGGCGATCCAGCTCGACGGGCAGGACGTGCTCCTGGTCGATTCGGATCCGCAAGGCAGCGCCCGCGACTGGGCAGCGGTGCGCGAAGACCAGCCGGTTACGGTGGTCGGCATCGACCGCCCGACCATCGAGCGTGACCTGAAGAACCTGGCGAAGAAAGACGTGGTGGTCATCGACGGCGCGCCCCAGGCGGCTGACCTGGCCGTCTCGGCCATCAAGGCGGCTGACTTCGTGCTGATCCCGGTGCAACCGTCGCCGTATGACATCTGGGCCACCGCTGACCTGGTGGAGCTGGTCAAGCAACGCATCGAGATAACGGACGGGCGCCTGCGCGCCGCTTTCGTCGTCTCCAGGGCGATCAAGGGCACCAAGATCGGCGCCGAGGTCAGCGCAGCCCTTGAGGGGTACGGCCTGCCGGTGCTCGACACGCGGGTGATTCAGAGGGTGGTTTACCCGGGCACGGCCGCATCAGGCAGCACGGTGCTCGATGCTGAACCGGCCGGCGATGCTGCTGCCGAGATTCGTGCACTTGCCGCCGAGATTATGGCCGCGCTCGGTTGAGTGTATGAGTTAATGAGTTAATGAGGATTTGAGACTATGAGCAAAACCACCGGAACACTCAGCGCCGGCCGCCCGAGCGCCAAGGCCTCCAGCGCCGCAACTCTGGCCAGCCTGGCCGACAAGGCCGCCACCGTGCGGGTGAACTTCGACCTGGAGCGCGACGCGCACACCAAGCTGAAGGTCTACGCCGCCAAACAGGGCAAGACCGTCAAGGATCTGCTGAAGGCCTATGTAGACAGCCTGCCGGAGGCGTGAGCATGGAGCGGGTAGAAGACCACTTCTATGCACCCTCTCTGGCTGAGTCACGTCAGCGGCAGTGCCCGGACTGCGGTGCTCTGCTGCACAGGCGCACGAGCCGCAAGCAAGGGCCGATCTGCACAGAGACTTTCTACCAGTGCACCTACATCCTCTGTAGCGCGACCTTCAAGGGATATGAGGAGATTGTCTACCGTTTGAAGGTGCCGAGTCAGAAAAACCCTCTGATTCGCTTGCCGATCAGCCCCTCACAGAAGCATCAGATTCCCGCCTCTCCCGGCATCAAGCCTGATTGCTGCCCGGACTGTGGCGAGCGACTGCATAAGCAGTTGGTGGCCACCGCTGACCCGTTCGTCTTCGTGGCCTACGCCGAATGTGCCAGGAATGGCTGTGGCTGGGCGGCCTCAGCCCCCGTTGAACTAAAGCCTGTCAACAAGGAAAAGCCTGTTTGAGTGACCGCGTGTTGTAGGAGCCCGCGCTACAACCTCTGCTTGATGAAAACCCTCCAGGGCTCCCGGATAGTCGGAACTGTTCCGAACCATTCCGAAGGAGCCCGAGCCATGACGGCCCAAGCCCCAGCCTCACCCGCCAGATTGATCCGCCGCCCGGAGGTGCTCTCCAGGGTGGGGCTCTCTTCTTCGACCCTCTACGAAATGACCGCAGCGGGTGATTTCCCGTCGCCCATCCCTATCGGACGCCAGGCCGTGGCCTGGCTTGAGTCCGAGGTGGACGCCTGGATCAAGAACCGGATCGAGCAACGCGACAGCCGAACGCGAAAGCGGGCGGCGCGCTGATACCTGCGCGCCGCACTGGCCTGGGTTGTCGGGGGACGCGACCAGCCAATCAACGAGGAATCGCCATGCAGATCCAACTCACCATCAAGGGCCAGCAAGTGTCCCTTGCGCTTTCCGAAGTAAACGACGTGCTGCGAGCACTTGAGCACGGCGCCCAGGGACGTACAGAGGCCAAGACGTTCGGCTGTTGTGTCGTCCACGGCGCCGCGCACGGCGGAAAGCTCCCTGGCGCGCTGACCTTCAGCGAGCAGCCCCCGAAGGTCGATTACATCCTGGCCGACTGCTAACCCGCCAATGAAAAGCCCCACCGGGAGGACAGCCCGGTGGGGCCTAGAGGACAACACCCATGAAGAGCCAACAGGATATGGCGGGGGCGGCTGTGCACCAAGGAAAAACCGCCAACCGCAAAAAAAACACCTGCTGCCAGGTGCCGGAAGCCTACGGCCGCCCGGCCGTGAGCCTCCCCTGCGCTGCCAGCCAGAACGTAGTCACCATGGGCGTCCAGGTGGCCGACAGCTACCTGCTGAACCAATACCCCGGCGAGCGCCTGGACGAGGTTGTGGCGCGCCTTCGCCGTAGCGCCCCTGCCCGCCATTGGCCTGATGTCGAGGCCGGTCTGCTGGCTCGCCTGGAGCAGTGCCTGCGCTCGATGCAGGGAGCTCCGAACTTCGACCAGGACGAGAAAAGCCAGGCCTTCGCCCTGGGTAATCAGACCATGAAGGCGCTGCACGAGCTGGCCATCCGTGTGTCTGCCCTGGCAGCCGTGGGCGCCATTGTCCCCACCACTGCACAAGGTCAGGAACAGCTCCGCCAACTGGAGGCCCTTGCCGGGGCCATCACCTGGATCTGCCCAGTTGAGCCGGGGGTGACGCCATGACTTTCTCGCGAGACTCCCGCCGAGCGTGGGCTATCTGGCAGGCCGGGCGCCGGCCGGATCCGCAGCACCCCTACCTGATCCACCATCGCATTGCCCCGATGCAGCTCCGGCAATCCCGCCAGGGGGCGCTGATCCTGCCCTTGTGCGTACGCGGTGCCTTCCAGGGCGTGAGGCTGATCCCTTGGGACATCACCAAGCCGAGCGTGACCGTTGGGGGCGCGCCTGCCGGCTGCTCGGTGCCGACAGGGCGTTATCAGCAAGGGCAGGCCCTGGCTGTGACGGTTGATTGGGCCAGCGCTGTGGCGCTGCATCACATGGGCATGACCGCGTGGGCGTGCCTCAGCCTGGACAACCTGGGCACTGTAGCCTTCCAGGCGCGCAGCCTGATCGGATCAAGCGGCCGCCTGGTGGTGGCCGGTGACAACACCGAAGAAGGCGGGCGCCGGGCTGATATGGTGGCCATCTCGCGGGGCGCTGAGCTGATGATCCCCGGGCGGCCAATCGGCGCGCCGAAGTGGGTGGAGACCTTTGGCGACCTGGCGCGCTGGAAGGCTGGCGTGCGGAGGGCGAAAGCATGACGGCGCCCTTCCTGGACTACTGTGCACGGCGCTGGGCGGGGCCTGCGGATGCCCTGGCGGATTTCTTCCAGGACGCGCAACTGGCAGCGGCCGAGGTTGGCGCCAAGCTCGATGCTCTGCCTCTGCTGGATGGCGAACGGCACTACCTGCCGGGGCTGGAAGGCGGCGACAGCCAGAAACACTACTACCGGGCACACATCGAGCAGGACAAGGACGGCACGGCCTGGCCATGCGTGACCTTCGGCAGCTTCAAGGCAGGCGAGCCGAAGCGCTACTGGAAGCCTCGCGACCTGGCCTGGAGTGACTTCCAGGGCGCTGGCCAATCGAGCGGATCGAGCAGCGAGCAGCGCAGCCGCTATGCCGAGAAGGTTGCCCAGGCAGCGGCTGAGGCAGCGACCCGAAAGGCCACCAACGAGGAATGCCGCAAGCAGGGCCGGGAGGCAGCAGCGGCCGCCGCCGCGCAGGCCTGGAGCGCGTCCGCAGCATCCAAGCCGCACCCGTACCTGAGCGCCAAGGGCGTGGAGAATTACGGCCTTAAGGTGGCGACGGCTGACCTGGTGGCCAGGCTCTGGAGCGCTGAGGACGGCGAGTGGAAGGACGGCGTGACGGTGGTTCGCCGCGGCGAGCTGTTGCTGCCGATGCAGGACGCCGAAGGCCGTCTGTGGAACCTCCAGCGCATCGACGCCAAGGGGCGCAAGCGCTTCATCATGGGCGGGCGCGTCAAGGGCACTTTCTGCCGGATCGAGGGCGAGGGCGAAGCCTGGCTGGTCGAGGGCTACGCCACTGGGGCAACGGTACGGGCGGCCACCGGGGCGGCTGTGGTGGTGGCCTTCAGCGCGGGCAATCTGGCACCGGTAAGCCGTGCGCTTGCCGGCCAGTTGCGCGGGGTGGCTGCCGACAATGACCCGCAGGGCGCGGGAGAGAAGGGAGCCCAGGAGACGGGGCTGCCGATGGCCATGCCTCCAGCCGTGGGCACCGACTGGAATGACCACGCCGCCGAGCATGGACTTGAGGCGGTTGCCGAGGCACTGGCCCAACAGGCGGACAACGTGGCGAGCATCCCGGCCCCTGGCTGGGTGGACTTCCCTGACCTCAGCGCCAAGAACCGCCCGCTGAACACCATCGAGAACCTGGAGGCGCTCATGCAGGCGCACCAGGTGCGCGCCCGCTACAACCTGGTCTCCAAGACGGTGGAGCTGGACGTGCCCGGGCTGGGCGGTACCGCCGACAACCGAGCGAACACCTCCCTGGCCGTGCTGGCCAGCATCGCGGCGCGTCACTCGATGCCACGCGAAAGCCTGGGCGAGTACGTCAAGGCGATTGCCGACCGCAACGCTTTCTCCCCTGTGGGCGAGTGGATCCGCGCCAAGCAATGGGACGGCCGCGACCGCCTGCCGGCGTTCTTCGCCACCATCGAGGCCGAGGACACGGCGCTGCGCGACGTGCTGCTACGCCGCTGGCTGATTGCCGCCGTGGCGGCCGTCATGAAGCCCTCCGGCTTCTGGTGCAAAGGCGTGCTGACCCTCCAGGGGGCGCAGAACCTCGGCAAGACCTCATGGTTTCGGGCTCTGGTGCCCCAGGAGCTGCGCCACCTGATCCGTGAGGGTATGCACCTGGACGCGCAGAACCGTGACTGCATCGTGACCGCCGTTTCTCACTGGCTGGTCGAGCTGGGCGAGCTGGAGGCGACGCTGCGCCGCGACATGGAGTCGCTGAAGGCCTTCATCACCCAGACCTCAGACCGCATGCGCCGCCCCTATGACCGGGTGGACAGCGAGTATCCGCGTCGCACCGTGTTCTTCGCCTCGGTCAACTCTGACCGCTTCCTGAAGGACGCCACCGGCAACAGCCGTTTCTGGGTGCTGCGCTGCCAGCGCATCGAGCACGCCCACGGGCTGGATATGCAGCAGGTGTGGGCCCAGGTCTACGCGCAGTTCTACCTCCAGGGCGAGCAATGGCACCTGACCCAGGACGAGCAGGAGCAGCTCGACAGGGCCAACGGGCAATTCCGCGAAATCAGCCCCATCGAGGAGCTGCTGCCCCTGCGCTTTGACCTCAACGTCAAGCCGACCACCGAACTGACCGCAACCCAAGTGCTGTTGCACCTGGGCTACGACAAGCCGACCCGCGCCCAGCAGTTGGAGGCCGGCGCGGCCCTGAAAAACCTCAACGTCCCGCACCGCCTGTTGCGCGGAAACACCGTTTACAAACTCCCCCTGCCGAAGATCGGACAGGGCTACTGACCCGAGAGGAAATGCCCATGCACACCACCCCCCAAACCCCGGCTGATCTGTCGCCCACGTTCCAGGAACAGCACGACAAATTCACCGAGGCGCGCCGCGCCTATGTCGAGATCCAGGAGACCTACCAGGCCACCGTCCAGGAGACCAACCGCCTGACCCAGGCTGCCCAGGCGCTGGAGGCCGAGGCAGAACAGGCCAACGCATCCTGGAAGGACATGGCCAAGGCGCGGCACGCCGACCAACGCAAGATCAACCAGGAGGTTGAGCGCAGCGTGCAACTGAAGATGGAAGCGGAGAAGTACCGCCGCACTGCCAGCGTGCGCGAGGAGTTGCACGGGGAAATTGTCGTGCAGATTGCCCGGGCCAGGTCTGCGGTCAGCGCGGCCTGTACTGGACTGCGGGGGCGCTACCGCGAGGAGCGTATCGCGGCGCTGTTGGCCACCGAGGGCCTTGGCGAAGTGCTGCGCGAGCTGCGCGACCTTGGCGGTGACGACTTCACCAACCTGGTAGGCAAGGCCGCGAGCCAGGTCGCCGCCATCCCTGCGCCTCTCCTGGACGGCATCCATGTGCCTCCGACCATCAGCGGGGAGATCGTCCCGCAGAACGGAATGGAAATGGCCCGCCTTGAGCAGAGCGGCGGCAAGTCCGTCCGCCATCCCAACAACCAGTAATCCACGCCGACCAGGAGCAACCCATGCAGAACGATACCCGCAAACGCTTCAACGCCTACCGCGAAAAGACAGCCGCCGAGAATGGTGTGTCGAACGCGGCCCACACCTTCACCGCAGTGCCTGCTGTTGAGCAGCGCGCCGTGGCTACCGCCCAGGAGTCGCACGCGCTGCTGAAGGACATCAACATGGTGGGCGTCACTTCCCCCGATGGGCAGGCTGTCGGCATCTCCATTGGCGCCCCCATCGCCGGCCGCACCAATACCGACCTGGGGCCGCGTACGCCACGGCACGCGGTAGACCTGGCTGAAGAGAACAGCTACCGCTGTGAGAAGACGGAATTCGACGTGGCCCTGCCCTTCAGCATGCTTGATGGCTGGGCACAGTTCCCTGACTTCGAGCAGCGCATTGACCAGGCCATTGGCGAGCGTCAGGCGCTCGACCGCCTCATGATTGGCTTCAACGGCACCCATGCTGCCGAGGATACCGACCGCGATGCCTTCCCGCTGCTCCAGGACGTCAATATTGGCTGGCTGGAGAAGATCCGCACCAAGGCCCCGGGCCAGGTGAAGACCTCCGGCGCCACGGCGGGCAAAGTCACGATTGGCGCGACTGGTGACTACCCGAACCTTGACGGGCTGGTCTATGCCGCCGTGCAGATGCTGGCCCCGCACCATCGTAAGCGGCCTGACCTGGTCGTGCTGATCGACCGCGACCTGCTGCACACCAAGTCCCTGGGCAATGTCGCGGACGCCACGGACAACACCCGCGAGCTGGCATTGAACCGCATCCTTTCCACCGGCCTGGTCGGCGGTATCCCGCATCGTGACGCGCCGTTCTTCCCGGACGCCAAGCTGCTGGTCACTACCCTGCGCAACCTCTCGATCTACTACCAGAAGACCACGCTGCGCCGCTTCATCCAGGAGGAGCCAGGCACTGACCAGGTGAACGACTTCCAGTCGGTGAATGAGGCCTATGTGGTCGAGGACTATGGCCTGGTGGCCCTGGTCGAGAACATCGAGTTTATCTAACTGCCGCACCGTCGCCGCTGCCCGGGAACGGGCAGGGGCCAGGCGCCCAGGAACGCCCCAACAAGCCGCTTTGAGCGGCTT